>NZ_JAMPLX010000006.1:0-1326 GCF_028477825.1 Providencia sp. PROV267
TTCGAACAAAATCTACGCTATGCCGGACAGTATTTTGACAATGAAACGGGGCTACATTTTAATACGTTCAGGTTCTACGACCCACAGATAGGCCGTTTTATCATGCCTGATCCGATTGGGTTATTGGGTGGGATAAATCTGTATCAGTATGCGCCGAATCCGCTGATGTGGGTAGATCCGCTAGGTCTAGATCGCTTCCTTGAGATCGTAGGTGATGCAGCTACAACAACAGGAAAAAAATTCCAAGGGGCTGAGATTTATAAGATAACTAGTAAAGTTAAAGTTGGGGATGTGACCTTTAAAAAAGGTGATTATTTCTATTTAGATAATCTTCATAAAGATCACTACGAAACTTTTTCATCGTTGGATAAGTCTAAGGGAGTATTTAATTTGGATGGTTCTTATAATGAAAAGAAATCAATTAAAGCCGCAAAAAGAAAAGGTCCGGGATGCTAACATGAAAGCTAATTTAAAACATAATATATTAAAAAACAAAGATGACTTGATCGAGGGAACTTTTTGCTACTCTTTATTTGAGAATGCTTTCTTTGATGAAGTATTATTAATTGATCTAATAAAAAATGCTAAGTTATTTTTTAAAGAAAATAATCAAGATAAAGATATTTCAAATCTACTGACATGGATCGTTAATGGCGTTGATCAGTGCTTTGTATCTAATAATGATAAAGATGACTATTATTCAATTGAAAATTACTCTTCAGATATAGAGATAAAATGGAAAAATGTGTGGCGAACTGAAATTAATGAGATAATTAGTAACAGTAATAATTGTTAATATTCGCTAATATGTAGTAACTCAGATTTGACCTGACAGTTACCGGTTATTCATACAGGTGTCTGTCAGATTCTATCAGTGTTAAATGTTGTGCTTTAATAAATGTGAACACTTTAACTATAGAACATTGAAAGAATATATAGATACTATCTTCCATGATAGTTCTGCAACAGCAATTATTGAGTCTTATTGAGGCGATAGAATAAGAGGTTTTTACTTTGTAGTAAAATCCTTAAGTTCAAATTCCACAAAAAACGACTGTATCACTACGATGCACAGGGTCATCACATTCATAACGTGGTTGAATCACGGACACATAGCAATCCAACACGACAGGAAATTCATTGGTTAAAGCAGGAAAGATAGCAATCAAAACAAATTTTGGCTGCTCGGCTCAATGCGGTATAGGAGCTGTCGGGGCAATGGATGGTAATCCCCCCGTTTTTAACCGAGGTTATAAGTAGAATCAGGTCATTCGTTGTAGATGTTGCATTGGGGTATAGCCATTCAACGCCATGTTCGGCCGTTCA